>NZ_JACCCW010000003.1 GCF_013410065.1 Granulicella arctica | reverse complement strand
GCTGTTTAGTCCCGGCATTTGATGGATTGGGTTGAGAGTAAATTTATCTGGGGTCTGTGTCCAGATTTTGCAGAGGTATTCGTAGGGCGTAAGTCCTTTGAGGGTCTTGAGTCTTCGGGCGAAGTTGTAGGCTTTGAGGAATTCGGTCAAGTGCTCCTTGAGTTGGTTGTGGGTGTCGTAGAAGTAGCGCTTGACGGTGGCGTCCTTGATGGTTCGATTCATGCGTTCTACCTGTCCATTGGCCCAAGGATGATTGGGTTTTGTGAGGCGGTGTTCGATTCCATGCAGGTGACAGAGTCGGTCGAAGGGATGGCCGCGGAAGCGCGCTGTCGGCCCTTGACGGTTCTTCGGCAGATCGGCGAACTGGATGCCGTTGTCGGTGAGCACGGTATGGATGCGATACGGAACGGCTTCGACGAGCGCTTGGAGGAAGGCTGCGGCAGCCCGCACGTCGGCCCTTTCCACGAGTTCGACGAAGGCAAACTTCGAGGTGCGGTCGATGGCTACGAACAGGTAGAGCTTGCCTTCGGCGGTTCTCACCTCGGCCAGGTCGACGTGGAAGAAGCCGATCGGATAGGTGTCGAACTTCTTCCTGCGAATCTTGTCGCCCTCGACCTCGGGCAAGCGGCTGATGCCGTGGCGCTCCAAACAACGATGCAGCGAAGAGCGGGTGAGTTGAGGGATCGTGACCTGGAGAGCGTAGAGGCAGTCGTCAAGCGGCAGAAGCGTATGCTTGCGAAACGCCACGATGATGGCCTCCTGTTCGACCGACAAAACCGTCGACCTGGGAACGGTTGGGCCGGTGCGGCGATCCGCTGTAGACTCGCGCTTCTTCCACTTGGCGACGGTCTTCGCGTTGATGCCGTAGCGCCGCGAAAGCGCTCTCATGCTCTCTTGACTATGCTGTATCGCTCGACGGACCGCCGCTGTCGTGCGGGCGCTCCCGTGAAGAACCTGTCCCATAGTGCCTCCTTCTCGCGTTCAGAAAAGTATGCACCATCAAATGCCGGGACTAAACA